>NZ_RQFK01000015.1 GCF_004770765.1 Leptospira noumeaensis
AAGCCAAGAAAGGTTACTAAAAAGCGTTACCCTTCTCATGCCGCTTAATCGTTACCTATCTCTTGAAGTCATACCCTAAAATTATATCAAAAAAATGAAATTAACAAAAATAATAACAATTCTCATCATAAGTTTCTCTTTCCAAAGGCAACTTTTATCACAAAATAATTATGATAAGAGAAAGTTCTTCATTGAATTAACTGCTGCTCAGTCATTTTTAATTCCTAACACGAACCTACACAAAATTGATAACAATGTAATGAACAAAAACAATGACTTTTACAATCGTCACGAAGTTATTGGAGATACAACATCTGTATATGGAACACAAGAAGAAAAATTTGCTAGCTTTTATACTTTTCAAAACTCCCCAAAGCCTAAATTAAAAAGTCAATCTTTTGCTTTATTTAGCGAATATTTATTTAATCCTAAATTTGGATTAGGATTAAGTTTAAATAACATTAATTTTCAAGCTGATAATCTTAGTCAGACGCGATTCGATAACAATCTTATCTATGATAATGAGAAAAGATTTTTCGGAAATCCGGCGATTCGCGAAAACGCTATCCTAAGGGAAATTCTTTTACCCTATGACACTAAATCAAATAATAAATTTTTACAATTAGTTACAATAGGAATTCACTTTGCTTATCACTTCATCTCTCATCCAATTTTTGATCCTTATATTAGAGTTGGATTCGGGTATGGAAGAAACATTGAAGATATGGCAATTATTTACCAGTCAACATTAAGTGCAGGTTCTAGATTTTTCTTATCAGAAAACTTTTATCTATTAGTTGAAGCAATGGCAACAAATTATGATGCTTACAAAGTTCCTGACTCTACCCTCTTTGAATCTAAAAGCAAACAAATGGCACATATTTGGTCTATTCAAGAATATTCTGCAAAATTTGGATTAGGTGTTGCGTTTTAAACGCAGTCCAGCGTATAACAACGGCTAACCGCTGCGCTTCGGCACTTGCGGCCTCGCTTGGTCTGCGACACATAGGCTTCTGGCACTCCTCTTGCTTACGCAAGCGTCGTTCCAGTCCCTAACGTCCCGTCGGGACTCAGGGCCAGCCTACGTCGGTTAGTCTAGTTCGTTAGTTGCAATGTGCAGAATTTCGTTCTCGCCAGGTTCGTTTTTTCTTGCTTTTTTCTATTAAGTGAAGATTGATACAAAAGATTAATTTGATCGGTCTTGTTTGTTTAAGTTTTCTCAAAAATGATTTACTCTGCACTGTTTGTTGATGTTCTCTGGTGGACTTCCAGTTCTTTCTTATCAGAAATCATTTCTCGACGCGCACACTGCAACTAACAGCGTCTTAACGCTTCACTTCGGCACTCACGGCCTCGTTCGGCCTTCGGCAAATTTCCCGATCTCCCTAACGCCTACTACGCAGGCTCAGGGCGGGAAACTTCGTCAAGACTAGTTCGTTATGCGAAATATCATAAAAAGGAAAGTTTAAAAAAGATGTCTTTCAACTTATTTTTTCAAGAATTTGCTCAAACAAGAGCTAAAAACTTAGTAAATGAATCCGAAAATTTAACTTCCATAACTCATAACGGTTTGAAGGGTTCTCTTCGTGAGCATATTCTAATTAATTTTTTAAAGGATTTTTTACCAATTAACTATGAAATTGGGAAAGGTCAAATCCAAGATGTATTCAATAATAATTCCTCAGAATCGGATTTAATTATATGGCAAAAAGATTTGCTTCCGCCAATTTTATTAGATGAACGTATGGGTATTTTCCCTTATGAGTCATGTAGATATTGGATAGAAGTTAAAACTAAAACTACAAGGGCAGAACTGATAAATTCAATTGAAAAAGTAGAAACATTAATGAGACTTAGACCTTTAGAAAATTACGACCCACCTTGGCTACCACAAGTATTACCAGCATATTTTTCCTACTCATCTGATTTAACTAGTGATGATGAATTTTCTAGATTTATAGATATTAACCCTAATTATTATCACAATCCGCCATTTGTAGCCCTTTGTATCGTAGGGAAAGGTTATTGGACTTTTTTCGATCATTTACCTAATGGAAAGAAATGGTTATTCTTTTATCCTAATGATTCATGCTACGAAGTAATTTCCTTTCTCGCAGGAATATTGAATACACTAGCAGGTAGAAATAAGCCATCTTTTGGATATTATATTCTTGAACCAGAAGCGAATAATAAGGGAATATTTTTGTAGAATATGATACTTCGCATAACAGCGCCTTCCCGCTACGTTTCGGCACAAGGCCTCACTCGGCCTGCGGCAAATTCCCTTCCGTCACGCTTCTTGCTACGCAAGAAGTCGCGCCGACGCCAACGCCTCTTCCAGAGGCTCGGCTACAGGGAACTTCGGGAAGGCTAGTTCGTTATACGCAATAGGTCTAAATTTAATGACTAATAAAGCAAAATGTTATTATTGTGGAAAAGAAGCAACGTCCAGAGAACATATCCCACCACAGTCTTTTTTTCCAAGCAATCAAAAACTTGATTTAGTTACAATTCCATCATGCGAAGAACATAATTCCAAGAAATCAAACAAAGACGAATATGTAAGAAATTACATAACAATTCACCGTTCAGTGAAAAAATCAGGATACGAAAAATTTGAGGAAAAAAGTAGAAAGGCATTCAAAAGAAATAAATCCTTAGCGTTATCAGTAGAAAATGCCGAAAAGGCAACACTCGACGGAGAAGAAACAGGTATTTTTTTAGTTAAAAAAGCAAACTTTGATGAATTCTTTGACCACCTAGCTTCTGGTATATTTTATTTTTTAACCAATAAAATTTTTAATGGAAAATGGATAATTCATCCAATCTCTTTTTATGAAGATAGGGAACTCTACGAAAAAAATGTTCCTAATGTAGAAAAAATAATTAATAGCTATAAAAATATTATAAAAAATACAAACCTAAAGAAAATACCTGAATTCAAAAATGAAAAAGTATTTATACCTCAATACTATAAAGAAGAAAATAATGAGAAAATTAGCATCTTTTTAAATTTAACATTTTATGAGGGATTTATAGTTTTTATTTTAGGCGAGTATGATAAAAAGGATCCAAAATAAAGACCTACTGCGTATAACAGCAGGGAAACGCTGCGCTTCGGCACTTACGGCCTCGCTTGGCCTGCGGCACATTCCCTTTCTGTCACTCGCTCGCATACGCAAGCTACGTGCCAGTCCCTAACGTCCCGTTACCGGGACTCAGGGTCAGGGAACGTCGTCTCCCCTAGTTCGTTATATGAAATCGTGCCTACATGTATTAATCATAAAGAATTCTCTTTTTAAAATCGAAAAATAATGAACTTAATTGAAATATATCAATGAACCAATAAATATAAACATTCCTACGTATTTTTTAATCTATATCAGTTATTTATATATTTATCAACTTACAAAAGGCAAACACAGCATTGTTAATACTGAACAATAAATTCAATTTAACGCGATTTATTACGAATTTATTTAAAAGAAAAGAACCTAACCACTTATCAAATTTCTCAAAATGGATCAAAGTATGCGACGAAATTCTCAGCAGTATATATCCACCTCTTAGCTCTTCATTTGAAATTACTGAGGATGAACTAGAAAGAGACTCTAAACTAGATTTTTCAACATTCAAAAACTGGCAGTTGGTTTGTGAAGAAATATTAGATACGGAGCATAGCCATATTTATTACCAGAAATGTTACAATGAATTGTTAATTCGAGGGAAATCTGAAGATGAAATATTCAAAATGAGGAAATTTGCATGGCTGACTGCTGGTTGGCTAAATTACGAACAAATGTTTTGGGAATGGATTGAGCTAGATGAAAAAGATATCAAAATGGCCATTGAATTCCAATATAGTTCATCAATAATTAATTTAAACAAGAGAAATGAATTACTAGATTTTTTAGAGTTACACAAATGACATCATTATCCCTTGGCGTCTACGAACTTTGGCAAGATTATACAATAGAAGCGGCACGACTTCATATAACAGCGACTAACCGCTTCACTTCGGGACTTACGCCCTCGTTCGGTCTGCGACACATAGGCTTTTGTCACTCCTCTTGCTTGCGCAAGCGTCGTGCCAATCCCTAACGTCCCGTTACCGGGACTCAGGGCCAGCCTACGTCGGTTAGTCTAGTTCGTTATGCGTAATTGCTTAAATTAATACTTAATTATTAAAATATAAGAAAAAATCCAAATGAAACAAATCACTTTTAATGTATATTTACAATTCAAAGAAGAATTTGCCACTTATAAAGAAATACAGTTTATAAAAGAAAATAATGACTATTTTCATCAATTTAATGCAGATCAGTTAAAAAGCATTCTTTATCCATACAAACCAGTAATTCTGGTAAACAGATTCGAAGAAGACAAATGCAGAAAGTTAATCCAAAATAACTCCCAATTAATAATAATCCTCGATGACAGAAGTCCAACTTTAAAAAATAATCGTGTTATTACTGATGACTTAATAGCTAAAGATACTTTTAACAACTATCTCATTGAAATGTCTAAATCTCTGAATGACGATTTCTATACAATTGTTCAAATTAATGACATGAATAATTTCTGCATTTGCTATTTTCGTAATAACAAATATTTGATATCTTCTGATGATTCAGATCAAATATTTGGAAACGGACCTTTAATTCTAAATAAATATTCTGGAAAAATCTATAAAACTGGCTCAGCAAATCCAGAAAAAGATATAAAAGAATTTGAAAAACTTTATTTCCCTCATTAGTAATTACAAACAACGCAACTACGCATAACAGCGTCTACTCACTTCGCTTCGGCACTGCGGCCTCGCTCGGGCTACGCCACATTTCCCTTCTGGCATTCGCCTTGCTTACGCAAGCTACATGCCAGTCCCTAACGTCCCGGACGGGACTCAGGGTCGGGAAACGTCGAGTAGACTAGTTCGTTAACCGCAATTTTTGAAAAATTTATTAAATACAAAAAAAGAGAATTAAAATATATTCTGAATCGATAAATCATCTATGCAAAAATATTTAATATTTATAGTTTTAATTTATACCACAAATGTTTTCGCAACTGATATTCCAAGTTGTCCTATAGATTATGAAATCAAAATGAAGGAAGTTGACGGAGTTTCAATACCGACTTTGATCTACGAAAATGAAACAATAGAATTAAAATTCCAAAAGGTTGGCTACTATAATGAAGGAATTGCAAATGTTCAGATAAATAATAGATGGGGATATATTGACGAATCAGGAATATTTATTATCCCACCGCAATTCGAAAATGCAGGAATTTTCGGGAGAAATGAAGCAATTGTAACGATTAATAGCCAAATTAAACGAATAAATAAAAAAGGTGAATTTTTACCTTTACCAAACCTAAACATTACAAATTTAAACAAAGTATACGATGGCCTGGCACAGATTCAAATTGATAATAATAAATGGGGTTATATTAATCATCTTGGCGAAATCTTAATTGAACCAAAATTTGAAGAAGCTGAAAGTTTTAGAAATGATTTAGCTGCCGTAAAATTCCAAGGAAAGTGGGGATTTATAGATCAAAAAGGGAATTTTCAAATAGCGCCTCAATTTGATAATGTTAGCAGTTTTTTTAACGATATAATTGCCGTAGAATATAAAGGTTTATGGGGATATATTGATAAAAAGGGCAAATTCATAATCCAACCAAAATTTCAACATGCCTTGAATTTTTCGAACGATCTAGCCGCTGTATTAGTAAACGAAAAATGGGGTTATATAGATGTAAAGGGCGAATTTACTATAGAACCTCAATATCGTAAAGCAATGAGTTTTGAAAATGGATATGCTAGAGTTATTACAGATAAGGGAATTACAATCATTGATACTATTGGAAATATTGTGAACAAACCAAACCTCAATTTTGAATTATTTAGCTGGGAGGGCTTATCTACTGTACGAATAAATAAAAAATTTGGTTATGTTGACGTAAAAGGTAATATTGTAATTGAACCCAAATTTGAGGAGGCAGGACATTTTTTACAAGGAAGAGCTCGGGTTAAAATAAACAACAAAAAAGGACTCATTAACAAATCAGGTCTATTTATTATTAACCCTCAATTTGATGGAATTGAAAGTTTTTTAAATAATTATGCACAAGTCAAAATCGATAAACATTGGGGATTCGTAAAATTTCCAAAATGTGATTAAACATAAACTTAAAGAAGAAATCATCTATCAAAAACTGCGGTTAACAGCAACTAACCGCTTCGCTTCGGGACTTACGCCCTCGCTCGGTCTGCGACACATAGGCTTTTGGCACTCCTCTTGCCTTCGCAAGCGTCGTGCCAATCCCTAACGTCCCATTCTGGGACTCAGGGCCAGCCTACGTCGGTTAGTCTAGTTCGTTATACGACATTTTTAAAAATTTAAAAAAATATTATGATCAAAAAAATAACTATAATTATCGTCGGATTATTGACTCAATTTTGCTTAAATCAAAAATCTTCTCTTTTAAATCAAAATTTCAAACCTCCAAATTCTAATCAGAAAGAATTAAATATTTATATCAGAAATGTTGAATTAATAAATGAAATTGGAGATTATAAAAATATCCAGGAAGAGACATTGAAAACAAATATGAAAATCCTTCTTGAAAATACGGGCATCTTTAAATCTGTAAATTATTACTCGGAATATCCTATCTCCAAGAATTCAATCTTATTAGATTTCAAATTTATCAAATATGAAAATACTTTAAAACTGGATCCATTATATATTCCGCTTTCTATTGCAACATTTACTTTATATATCTGGCTCGGAGGATCCATCGTTAACTTCGAATCCAAAATACAGTTAGAAGTTAAATCTTTTGATCAGAATAAACAAATAATTAAATCCCAATTATTTGAAGAAGAAAATTATATCAGAGATTATATATACGAACCTTGGAGATCACGGCGGGTTATTCCTGAGAAAAAATCAAAATTCATATTAAATTCAGTTATACAGGCAACGGAACAATGAATTTTAAATCAATCATAACCTTCCTTTTCTTAATAACAAGTTGCTCAACAATTAGCTATGATAAAAATATAAATTTAAGCAAGAATATAAATAAATCTACCCTTTCAATTCATATAGGATATTTATATTATATGGATGATGAATTATTTGACCATCCAATACAAATTTCTGACGGAATTATTGATATTCAAAATGACTTTCAAATTGTTAAGGATAAACTAAAGAAGAATAGTCAATTTTCAAATATAGAAATTGATTCTTCGAAATCACAATATGAGCTAGAGATTAATGTAACTTTCAGAAACAAGTTAAATTTTATTCAAGGAATATTAAGTGGTATGACCTTAACATTAATACCAGCTTATGATGATACTGATTTAGAAATTCAAGGCATTCTTCACAATCGTATTACAGGAAAAAAAACAAAAAAAATTACTACTAAGGGAAAAATGAGAACATATATAGGAATCTTTCCATTATTTGCCAGACCTTTCTCTGACTCATCAAAAAACCGAGAACTATTAATCACTAATCTCTTGGATAACTTGTTATATAACGTAGAAATTTAAAAACGTCGTATAACAGCGACTAACCGCTTCGCTTCGGGACTTGCGCCCTCGCTCGGTCTACGACACATAGGCTTTTGTCACTCCTCTTGCTTACGCAAGCATCGCGCCAATCCCTAACGTCCCGTTCGGGACTCAGGGCCAGCCTACGTCGGTTAGTCTAGTTCGTTAGCCGCAATTATTTAAAAATAATTCAAAATAAAAGGAATTTTTATGAAAGTCACAAAACAATTCTTCAAAGAATTTGGAATACAGTTTATACTATCTATTCTGTATTCTCTTTCCATGGTAGAACTACCAAAAAATTTGGAATTTGAAAGTTTAAAACTATTCTTCGATAAAATCTTACCATTTTTTGGCGCTTCCTTTTTCTTTCTATCATGGCTTTCCGGTCAAGTCATAAGAATTAGAAAGACAATAAAAACGGAAGAGAAACTAACTGATATTGAAAGCCTTATTACAAAAACAGTCGACGCAAGTGTAAATAGAATTGAAACTTTAATTGATTTTGTAACTGGGAAAGATAGTTACTGCTACATAGATATAGTAGCTAGCCTACCTTACGAAGGAGGACAGTTTATCCCATTTTTGTTACATTCCGGAAGTAATCCAGTCTACAATATTAACATCGAACTAGAAGATAAAATTGAAAAGAAATTCAAAAAGAAAAATTATGAAGAAATAAATAAAGGCGATGTTCTTCAAATCAACGATTTTGTAACTTCAGGACATTCCGAATCAAAACCAATTCGATGGCATTTCTTTATAAATTCCAGAAATGGGAAATTCCGACAGGAAATTTTGGTAGATTTCATGGAGAGCCATTGGAAGAAAAAAATATTTCTCTATAAAATGGAAGAAGGAAAAGAAGATAAGTTAATCTTAAAACATACAAATTAAATAGGCACAAATAACTGCGGCTAACAGCACCTTCCCGCTACGCTTCGGCACTTACGGCCTCGCTCGGGCTGCGCCAAATTGTCCTCCTGTCACTCGCTCGCATACGCAAGCTACGTGCCAGTCCCTA
>NZ_RQFK01000016.1 GCF_004770765.1 Leptospira noumeaensis
TGTATGACTCAAGACATGGGTAACACTTTTGTAGCAAGACATAGGTAACACTTTCTGGTTTCTCATCTCTTTAGAACACCTTTACAGGAGGGCTATAGGGATGCCTTGGAAGGAGAATCAGGTCGTGGATTTAAGATTGGAATTCGTTATGGCGAGCTTTGAGAAAGGTATTAACTTCACTCAGCTCTGTGCAGAATATGGCATCTCTACTAAGTGTGGATACAAATGGAAAGAAAGGTTCCTAACCGAGGGAAAAGCGGGACTTCTGGACAAGATGAGAACGCCGAAGAACTCACCTAAAAAACTTCCTGAGGAGGTGGTTCTTGAGCTCATTAAGCTCAAAAACCAGAAGAAGTTTTGGGGATCTAAAAAAATCCTAGAACTATACAAGAGAAAGTTTCCGGATGTTAAACCTCCGGACAAATCTACTCTTGATCGTATCTTCAAAAAAGCTGGACTTACATTACCCAAGAAAAAGAAGAGAGTCAAACATTTCGGCAAAAGAATTTCTCTGCCAGAAAAGTCTACTCAACCTAACCACATTTGGACTGTCGACTTCAAAGGTTGGTGGTATACTGCTGATTCAGAAAAGATCAATCCTCTAACGATCAGAGATGATTACTCTAAATACATTCTCTCTATCAAGACTCTTTCCAAAGGAGATATACCTTCTGTAAAAGCCGAATTCATTCGGTTATTTAAGATCTATGGCTTGCCTGAGATCATTAGGTCTGACAACGGTCCTCCTTTCGCTTCTATGCAATCCCTTCTCGGACTCACTAAGCTTTCTGTTTGGTGGCTCTCTCTTGGGATTAAGCTAGATCGAATCGAACCAGGAAAACCTTACCAGAATGGCGCTCATGAAAGAATGCACAAGGACATGGCTCGAGAACTACAACATGAGATCGTCGGAAACATTACACTACATCAAAAGTTATTCGACAAATGGAGAATTGAATTTAACAGAGAAAGACCACACGAATCTCTTAACATGAAAACTCCGGAACAAGTCTATGTGAAGTCACAACGGCAATTTGATTCTAATGCTGATCTATTACTCTCATATCCTTTTGGATTCAAGCAAAGACATGTTAACGATAGAGGTTACATCAATTGGCTTGGACATCTCGTTATGATCGGAAATCCGTTCAATGGATTCAATGTTGGTATTAAAAAAGAGAAGGATACCTACTCTATCTGGTTTGCAAATAACAAATTAGGTGTTATAGATAATGATTTCTTCTTGCTTATTTCCAATCCTGATTCATATAAAGTTCATAAGCCAAGAAAGGTTACTAAAAAGCGTTACCCTTCTCATGCCGCTTAATCGTTACCTATCTCTTGAAGTCATACC
>NZ_RQFK01000017.1 GCF_004770765.1 Leptospira noumeaensis
AGTTCGTTATACGACATGCTAAACACCAATCTTGTAAATAAGTAATCTCAGAGAAGAAAACCGAAACATCTATGAAATTTATCTTTAATCTTCCAATTATTCTTTTACTTTCATCAATCCTTTACACGAATGCAATTGGAGCTAAGGAAAAGTTTAAACCTGAATATGACTATACAATTAATAGGAACTACCTATTTCAAGATTGTGAAGAAAAGAAAAAATGTTACGAAAGCTGCAACAATATACCTAACTACGCTATGTTTTTTAGCATTTTTACGAATTCAGTCGACTCAGATATATCTAAAAAAATAAAATTATCTTGTTTAAGTGAATGCTCCCGCACTATCTGCTATAAAAATTTCAAATAGACTACTTTTTTCAAGTTTCCTTCAATTTCAATAAAAAAGAAATTAAACCAACACAGTTGAATAAAAATGACCATTGGTGAAGCATTTAAAAAATTACGCGAACTTAACGAGCAAGCACCATTTCCTTATAAATTACCGACTCAAAAAGAAATTTCTGAAGTTGAACTTGAATTAGAAAATACATTTTCATATGATTATAAAAAATTTCTATTAGAAGCAAGTGATGTTGTTGTTGGAACCTTAGAACCATGTACCATTGTTCCAAAGAATAGTCATACATTTATAGTTAATGTTGCAAAGGAAGCTTGGACTAAAATGAATGTTCCAAAAAATCTACTTCCAATTTGTGAG
>NZ_RQFK01000018.1 GCF_004770765.1 Leptospira noumeaensis
TGACGAAGTTTCCCGCCCTGAGCCTGCGCAGTAGGCGTTAGGGAGATCGGGAAATTTGCCGAAGGCCGAACGAGGCCGTGAGTGCCGAAGTGAAGCGTTAAGACGCTGTTAGTTGCAGTATGCCTTACGAGTAAAAAGTGTAGATAAAATGGAACTGGAAGTCCCACCAGAATTCTTCAACAGACGAAGCAAGGTAAATCAAAGAGAGACTTCGATCAACAAGCGTTAAGAGTTAGATTTACTGTTAATCCAGACTTCCGTATAAATAAAAAAGTAAAATAAAGAAACCTGACGAGAACGAAATTTAGCATATTGCAACTAACGAAATAGTCTACTCGACGTTTCCCGACCCTGAGTCCCGCCGGGACGTTAGGGACTGGCATGTAGCTTGCGCATGCGAGCGAATGCCAGAAGGGAAATGTGGCGTAGCCCAAGCGAGGCCGTAAGTGCCGAAGCGCAGTGAGTAGACGCTGTTATGCGACGTCTCTTAGTATTCTGCAACTTTAAGTATTTCTATATCCTGAGTTGATTTCGGGTAAAAGTCTGAGTTACATTGCATCGGTTGAACTTTTAAATTTTTATAAACATACCTAAATTCCATTTCTCCGCCTTCCATTCCTTTGTATTCTCGTCCAAATGCTAATGCAAGTTCAGATTTAGATATTATGCCATTTAACTTGTTCTCAGAAATGTCAGTGCAACCTTTGAATTGATATTCTTTGTATATGTCTCCGCATTCGCTTTTTTCGACTGGATTTCCAGTTCCAATGGCTTCACATTTTGATTTCCAATAGAAATGTAGTGAATTATCCTCAATTTTCCAAGTTCCAATTAATAGTTCCTTTTTTTCTTGGCACCAATCCATAGAAAAGGAATTTTCATTTTTGCATAATAAAGTGGCACTACCCCAACTTGGACCATAGTAGTTTAAGGCACCAACTAAACTTTCATTAGTAAAATTTAATATTTTTGAATAAATGTATGTTTCATTTTTTTTCCATAAGAAACTCATTCTTAAATTACTTAAATTAGAATCAGATTCGATTTGTGACTTATTGTTATAACCCCTATCTATAGCACGTTCTAAATAATCAAAAGATTCAGAGATTTTTCCTAGTAAACTATAAATGCAGCTAATTCGATAGAAAGTAAATTCTGGCTGGTTTTGCATGTCGTGTTCTCTGCTAATTTGAAATGCAATTAGCGCATCATTTAATTTGTTTAATTGGAATAGAATCTCACCATATAGAAAAAACAATTCTGAATTATATACAGAAGCTAAGGTTTTTTTAATTTCAACTTCAGCTTCATTATATTTATTATTTTTAATCAATTCTTTAATATTTCTAACACTTTGATCGAAAGGAGGTATTAATTCTCTTGAATACTTTCCTTTAGGATTCTTTCTGTTTAAAAATTGATTTGTTGTTTGGGGTAATTCGTTTGAATCAGAAAAAGAATAGCTAATATCTTGAGCTTCTTCCTTCTCGTTTGAGTTATATGTTGAATTTTTTTCTCTGCAAAAGCTCAAAAAAATCAAGATTATTAAAAATTTTGTTCTCATTCTTTTTTAATTCCGGTTCTATAGAAAATTTTTAAGAGATGTCGCATAACGAACTAGTCTTCCCGAAGTTCCCTGTAGCCGAGCCTACGTAGTAGGCGTTGGCGTCGGCGCGACTTCTTGCGAAGCAAGAAGCGTGACGGAAGGGAATTTGCCGAAGGCCGAGTGAGGCCTTGTGCCGAAACGTAGCGGGAAGATGCTGTTATGCGCTGGGCTGTTTTCTTAAAAGAAACAATGCTAAAACTAACTCTGATAATAAAAATGCAAGAGTAAAGAAAATAGAAATTATTTTTTCAAGAAGATTGACATCCTTGTCAATATCGCTGGTTTTTTTAGCCTCGATATAGTAAATTCTAAATTTACTTATGGGATAAATTTGAATTAGAATTCCATTTTTCTCATGTTGCATTTGTATATTTCCCAAATGCTCGTTTTCTTTGACTAATGTTTCCGATATCTCTTTTGCTTGGCTTTTGAAATCTAAATATCCCTTTTCATAGATAATTTGATTTTCGAAATTTTTTATAAAAAAGACACCATTTTTGTTATAAATATTATCATCAATCAAATCAGATGGATAGATAACCGTAGCATATATCAAGTCGTTAGATTTTTTAAGAATTAAAAAGCAATCATTTCCAAGAACTTTTTGAAGATTGATGTATGTTGTAAGTTCTTGATTATCTTTTTGATAGTTTTCAACAGATTTTATTATAGCAATTTTTAAGATTTCTAATTTGTTACTTACATTTTCCATAGAGACATTAGTTTCTAAGAAAAGATCTAAGTGTTCTTTTGCGATTAGCTTCTTGCTGTTAAGAATGTCTGGTGCTAATCTTTCCGATATTTTAGAAAGGATTCCTTTTTTATTAGAAAAAGTCTGATCTAAGACAAAATAGTCATAGTATTGGTTATTGAATGAAGAAATATTTACTATTTGCAAGTTATATTTACTAAATTTTTCTTCAATGGAATTTGCCCCTAGTTTAGCAAAGACTAATTCGGTTGTTCTGTGTAAGAGTTTAATATTTCGTTCTACATAATAATCAACAGATAAATAGAGAAAAAAATAGATAATTAGTAGTGACGAGCTTTGTATTATAAATTTTTTATTCATATCTTATATAAATTTACAGCCTTGCGCATAACGAACTAGTCTTGACGAAGTTTCCCGCCCTGAGCCTGCGCAGTAGGCGTTAGGGAAGCGGGAAATTTGCCGAAGGCCGAACGAGGGCCTGTCCCGAAGTGAAGCGTTAAGACGCTGTTAGTTGCAGTATGCCTTACGAGTAAAAAGTGTAGATAAAATGGAACTGGAAGTCCCACCAGAATTCTTCAACAGACGAAGCAAAGTAAATCAAAGAGAGACTTTGGTCAACAAGCGTTAAGAGTTAGATATACTGTTAATCCAGAATTCCGTATAAGTAAAAAAGTAAAATAAAGAAACGTGACGAGAACGAAATTTAGCATATTGCAACTAACGAACTAGTCTTCCCGAAGTTCCCTGTAGCTGAGCCTACGTAGTAGGCGTTAGCGTCGGCGCGAGTTCTTGCGGAGCAAGAAGCGTGCCGGAAGGGAATTTGCCGAAGGCCGAGTGAGGCCTTGTGCCGAAACGTAGCGGGAAGGCGCTGTTATGCGTAGTTTCCATTTATACACATGGAAGTATATAATTCAAATTATTAATTGTTATTTTTTAAATTACAAAAATTTGTTTAACTTAGCGAAAGAAATTAGTGGTGAAGCCTTCGAGATGACAATTCAAATATTTATTGCTATCGCATTTAAAAAGGAAACCGGTGCCTACATCTATTTCCAATGAATCAATTTTTATATTTTCTATTTCAAAGTGTATTCTAAAATCTGAATTACTATCTACTGTTTGTGTAAAACGCAGATTTTTGGCGGAGTTTAGGAGTGAAAAGGGAGAATAGGTATTGTAATTGTCACCAGTTAGATTAAAAAATGATTCAGTTAATTTATTATCATCGAAAATTATACTACAAACATCAACATTCAAGGTTGATTCTTTAAAATTATTTTGTCTTTTAAAGATCATTGCAATTGAAGTGTCACTTAATAAATAATAGAAATCTCTTCCGATTAACTCTTTGAAGGATTTACAGTTTTTCTCTTTGATAATATCTATTAATTTTGTAAATCGATCTGGTTTCTGTATCGCATTGTCTATATCTAGAATTTGTGAATTTTTAGCCCTGTCTTTTTTTTCATCGTATTTGAACTCATTGCAGTTTATAATGCTGCACATTAACAAACAGAGAAGAATTTTTAATTTTTTTCTATTATCGCATTTCATTTTAATAAAT
This sequence comes from Leptospira noumeaensis, assembly GCF_004770765.1. Lineage (NCBI taxonomy): Bacteria > Pseudomonadati > Spirochaetota > Leptospiria > Leptospirales > Leptospiraceae > Leptospira > Leptospira noumeaensis. Next base: position 3,883 of record NZ_RQFK01000018.1, read on the forward strand.
ATATTTTGGAAATTACGCATAACGAACTAGACTAACCGACGTAGGCTGACCCTGAGTCCCGGAACGGGACGTTAGGGATTGGCA
>NZ_RQFK01000019.1 GCF_004770765.1 Leptospira noumeaensis
AAGCTACGTGCCAGTCCCTAACGTCCCGACGGGACTCAGGGGCGGGAAACGTTGAGTAGACTAGTTCGTTATGCGAACATTGCGGGAAAGAATCGCCACATCCGTGTGGCGTTTGTAAGAAATCTTAAAAAATTATCGATTTGACAAATATACAAATTTTGTATATTCTGGAAAATTATGAATCAGACAGTAAATATCTCTTTCGAAAAGGCACTTTTAAAAGAAATCGATAAAATTGCAAAAAGAGAACATAGATCCAGATCTGAATTAATTCGTGAAGCTGCAAGGGCTTACATTGAGAAAAAATCTAAGTGGCAAGCTATCTTCGATTTCGGCACCAAATCAGTTGAAAAATCAAATCTTACAGAAGCAGACATTTTAGGAGAAATTAAAGCTGTTAGAAGAAATAGAAAAGCTTCTTAATGCTTAAAGTTCTCTTAGATACAAACATTTACATTTCTGCGATTTTATTTAATGGAAAACCTAAACTAGTTCTACAAGATTTAATCGAAGAAGTTTTTGTTGGGTATATTTCAAATGAAATTCTCGATGAAATTGAAGAAACTTTAGCGAAACCTAAGTTTAAACTTCCTAAGGATTTTATTCAGTTTACTATTGAAGAAATCAGAAATGTTACCACTATTATTAAAAATAAACCCCTAAAGGATTATTTAAATTTAAGAGATAGGGATGATTTTCACATTCTTGAATCTGCTTTTTCTGCAAATGTAGATTTTCTTATTACTGGTGATAAGGATCTTCTTACTCTAGAAAAAATCAAAAGTTTTAAAATCATCACACCTGATGAATATTTAAGAATAAAAGAGGAACTTAGCTAAGATTGCGACATCCGTGTCGCTCCCCGCAACGTCGCATAACAGCAACTAACCGCTTCGCTTCGGGACTTACGCCCTCGCTCGGTCTTCGACACATAGGCTTCTGGCACTCCTCTTGCTTACGCAAGCCTCGTTCCAGCCCTAACGTCCCATCCGGGACTCAGGGTCAGCCTACGTCGGTTAGTCTAGTTCGTTATATGCAATGCCCTAAAACAATATACTATGAACGAATTCCAACAAGTTCTATATAACCAAATAGA
>NZ_RQFK01000020.1 GCF_004770765.1 Leptospira noumeaensis
CGCAAGCGTCGTGCCAATCCCTAACGTCCCATTCGGGACTCAGGGCCAGCCTACGTCGGCTAGTCTAGTTCGTTATCTGCAATGCCCTAAAAATCATTATATTAAATACCTTTCTGAATTGTGAAAAATAATATGGAGTAATAGAAATAATTATGATTAAAAATTTAATGATTTTTTTTTTGTTCTTCGAGATATTTATAATGTGCTCAAATAAAAAAGAATATTGCTATTCCAGATTAAAAGAAGGGCCCGATATACAGGGAATTGACTCAACCGGAGCTTGTGCGACTCATATTATTCTCGAAAATCAGGTAAAAGAAAAGTTAAATCGCGGCGAAAATTTCGCCCGTGATAAAATAATCTCCGATTCCTTCCTGATCTTATGTCTACAAAAAAATATACAGGAAAGGAAATGTTCTAAAGAATCACAGAATATCCCTCATTTCGGTTACTAACATCTAGGATTATCATTTTAGAAAATGCTCGTAATTTAAGTTTAGCTAGAAAAACCATCTTAAATATACATTAAGTAAAGTGTATTTAAAGATATTCCATAATCATTAGTTTCAATAACTCGCTAGGATAATAAATATACTTAGAAGATATACACAACTAAATATATAAGTCTTGGAGCTTGTATTTTTAGAAGTCTGACTAAGTTTTTATGTGGATCAAATAATAAATGCTTTTGTCTTTTTAAACACATCATTCCTAATAATATGAAATTCACACTAATCTGGCTTCCAACTTACTAGGTGAAAAAAAATAGAAGTTATCTATAGCTCAACATTTATATGAAGAAATGAATCCTTCATTGTGCATACATAATCATGAAGCTGATAAATCTATTTCATTCTAATTTAATTTACATGTTTATCTCTGGAAGCAAACAACTGTTCTAATATAAAAGTTAACCAAGACGCCATTCCAAAAAATACTTAAATAAAATTTGAATGAATCGAACTTTTGCAGTTTAGTTCTAAAAACTCCAACTCAAAAACTACGAATTTTTAGTGTATTGAATTCTTTAGTAAGAAAAACGCAAAAGACTTTATCTATTCGGGCACTGCAGATAACAGCAACTAACCGCTTCACTTCGGGACTGCCGCCCTCGTTCGGTCTGCGACACATAGGCTTCTGGCACTCCTCTTGCTTACGCAAGCGTCGTTCCAGCCCTAACGTCCCATCCGGGACTCAGGGTCAGCCTACGTCGGTTAGTCTAGTTCGTTAGTTGCAATATGCTAAATTTCGTTCTCGTCAGGTTTCTTTATTTTACTTTTTTATTTATACGGAAGTATGGATTAACAGTATTTCTAACTCTTAACGCTTGTTGATCAAAGTCTCTCTTTGATTTACTTTGCTTCGTCTCTTGAAGAATTCTGGTGGGACTTCCAGTTCCATTTTACCTACACTTTTTACTCGTAAGGCATACTGCAACTAACAGCATCTTAACGCTTCACTTCGGCACTCACGGCCTCGTTCGGCCTTCGGCAAATTTCCCGCTATCCTAACGCCTACTGCGCAGGCTCAGGGCGGGAAACTTCGTCAAGACTAGTTCGTTATACGACATGCTAAACACCAATCTTGTAAATAAGTAATCTCAGAGAAGAAAACCGAAACATCTATGA
>NZ_RQFK01000021.1 GCF_004770765.1 Leptospira noumeaensis
TCGCATAACGAACTAGCGGAGACGAAGTTTCCCGCCCTGAGCCTTCGCAGAAGGCGTTAGGAGGAGCGGGAAATTTGCCGTAGGCCAAGCGAGGGCGTAAGTCCCGAAGCGCAGCGTTTCCGCGCTGTTATATGCAGTGCCCTGGGCTTGATTTTGATTTGTTACCTAGTTTTTTTCTCTAAGGAATTTAATAGTCCAACTTTGAGTCAAAGTTAAGCAACAAGCTTTGTAAAAAGATCTTCAGTAGGCGGATCCTTTCCAAATTTGATGTATACAATGTCAGGAACTTTAAATTCGTCAACTTCTTCTAGTAGAATCATAGTTTGATTACAGATAGGACAAGATTTATGTATTTTGTGAGACACATCATCTAATTCCAAATCAGGATCGTTGTTAATAGGTTCAAATTGAAGATTAAGGTTATATAGGCTGTTAACGATAAGATATTTTTCTTTAGAAGCGGAGCTATAGAATCCAGAATACCGAATCGATTTAACGTTTTGTGGAATGATGTGTTTAATGTAACGATTTACGAATTCGTCGTTAGAAAAGGAGAAAGTTTTATCCTTTTTATGAATTTGAGTGGAACCATTATGTAAAAAGTCAACCTGATTAAGATCGAGAGCATTTCCTTTGATAGTTTTGGAAAGGTAGTCAATGATTGGAAATGGAGATTTATATTTATTAGAAATGAAGATATTCTCATTTTGAAATTTATTTATGTTTTCTTTGAATGTAATTCCAAGTTCGGGATGATTCATGTGAAGATTGATTAATTCTTTTTTGAGTAAGTGATTGTAAACAGAATTAAAGTTATCTAGTTTGAATAGAGTCTCGTCAAGAAATAGTAGTTTGTCCTGGTTTTTGGAAAGAGCAATAGAATTAAGAATAACATGAATATGAGGGTGAAGTTGGTATTGGTCACCATGCGTATGTAAAACAGAAATAAAAGCGGGAGTAGGCGTAAGATCGAAGGAATACTTAATTAACTTATTTATTGTTTTTGAAGAAGCTTCGAATAGAATTTCTATAAAATCTTTGTAATGGGTTAAAATGTAAGGATATAGAAAAGCAGGTAACTTAAAGACCAAATGATAATGCGGAGAGTTAGTAACTTTTTCTTTTGTATTAATGTTCCAAATTCTTTTGTTCTCTGATTGGCAAGTAGGACAAGCTCTATTGTTACAAGATTCCCTCATGAAGACCGAGAAGTGTCCTGTTGGACAAGAGTAGACTCTTCCCTTCATAGCATTAGTTCTACAAAGAGAGACAGCGGACACAACTTTCTTAACATGACTGGGCAGGTTAGAAGCTTGTATCTTATCTATTTGGTTATATAGAACTTGTTGGAATTCGTTCATAGTATATTGTTTTAGGGCATTGCATATAACGAACTAG
>NZ_RQFK01000022.1 GCF_004770765.1 Leptospira noumeaensis
TTGTCAAATTTAGATACAATATAACTAGTGTTAGTGGCAATATTCCCAGTTCCAACTCCATTTACAGTAGCATTTGCATTGTTCACAAAGTTAACATAATCAGATTGGTTTTGCATCTGACCTGCTTGTTGGTAAAGGTTTGTCCACTGGGTCATCCCATCATTACGTTCTTTCTCCATAGCGGCAAGCCATGCTGTTTTTTCTTTCTCAAGATTTGTGAGAGACTGCACATACTGAGCCTCTGCATCTGCCTCTAGTTGGCTTGCTTCTGCCTGCCAAGCAGTATAGAAATCGTTATAACTTTTTACTTGTGTTTCCCAGTTAGAGATAGCTGGAGAAATTTGATCGGTAAACAAACTGAGTTGGTTCCCGAGGGAACTTGTAGTTCCATTCCAATGAGTAGCAAGTGCTTCTTGGTTTTTATC